>NZ_JBPJZI010000020.1:0-4606 GCF_051216395.1 Variovorax cryoconiti
GTCGGGCGTGGGCCAGATCAACGCGGCGGTGAGCCAGCTGAGCCAGACGACGCAGCAGAACGCGACCAGCTCGGAGGAGCTGGCGGCGACGGCCGAGGAGATGAGCAGCCAGGCCGAGCAGCTGCAGCGCACCATGAGCTTCTTCAAGCTGGCCGGTGTGGCGGCTGCGGCGTCGGTGCGCAAGGCGGGCGAAGTGCGCAAGAGCACGCCTGCCAAGGCGCCCAAGCCGACCAATCCGGTTTCGGCCGGCCGCAGGAGCGGCAGCCCGGGCCTGGCACTGGCGGGTGGCGACCTGGTCGGCGTGGACGAGAGCCACTTCGCTCGTTACTGAAAGGACGCGTGATGAACACTGCTGCAATCCAGAGTCGGGGCATGGCCACGACAGCGGCCGCGATGGCTGCGCCCCCCGAACCCCTGCAGTACCTGACCTTCATGCTCGGCGGCGAAGCCTTCGCCATCGGCATCCTGGCGATCAAGGAAATCATCGAGTACGGCCACCTGACGGCGGTGCCGATGATGCCCGCGAGCGTGCGCGGCGTGATCAACCTGCGCGGTGCCGTGGTGCCGGTGATGGATCTGCAGGCGCGCTTCGGCCGGCCGGCCAGCGAGGTGACCAAGCGCACCTGCATCGTGATCGTGGAGACCGGCGACGCCGACGACGGACAGGTCATCGGCGTGGTGGTCGATGCGGTCAACGAGGTGCTGGAGCTGCCGGCCTCCGACATCGAGCCGCCGCCCAGCTTCGGCTCGGCCATCCGCAGCGACTTCGTCTGCGGCATGGCCAAGGTCCGCGGCAAGTTCGTCATCGTGCTCGACGCCGCGAACGTGCTGGCCATCGAGCCTGTTCTCCTCGACATCTAGAAGGCGCCTATGTTCTCCAACCTGAAACTGGCGACGAAGCTTTTCGGAGCCTTCGCCATCGTTCTGGCCTTGATGGCCGGCCTCGGTGCGTACGCCATCTCGCAGCTGGCGACCGTGAACGGATCGACGGTCGACCTGGCTACGAACTGGATGCCGAGCGTGCGGAACTACCTGAGTCTCAAAGCGGACCTGAATCGGGTTCGCGTGCTCGAATACCGGGCAGTGCTGGCGTCGGACGCCGCGACCCTGGCGCCGATCACGAAGGAAATGGATGACAAGACCGTCTCGGTCAAGACCGTGTCAGAGCAGCAGCGAGCGCTGCTGAGCAATCCTGAAGAGCAGCGGCTCTATCAATCGCTCATGGTCGCCATGAACGGCTTCTTCGTGGAACATCAGAAGATCATCGATCTGGCGGCGGCAGGTCGGGACGACGATGCGTCCAAGACCATGCAGGCGGAGTCTCTCAAGCAGTACAACCTGACGCGCGAATCGCTCGACAGACTGTCCGACCTGAATGTCGCAGGCGCCAACGAGGCGGCCGCGCATGCGGCGGAAGTCTACGCATCGGCGCGTCTCTATGTCATCGGTGCGCTGGTCGCGTGTGCCGTCCTGGCACTCTTGATGGCGTGGGTCATCACCCGCAACATCACCCGACCGATCGGTGTTGCCGTGGAGGTTGCCAACAAGCTCGCCCGCGGCGACATGTCCGTGCAGATCGATGTGCACGGCAAGGACGAAACCGCCCAGCTGCTGCAGGCCATGAAGGAGATGGCTGCCGTGACGGCGAGCAGCGTCGGCGACGTGGTGCGGGTGGTGGGTGGCATGGCGCAAGGCGACCTGACGCAGCGTGTGGACGGCCAGTACCCGGGGATCTACGACGAGTTGAAGACCTATGTGAACACCACGGCCGACAAGCTGGGCCAGGTGGTGGCGGAAGTCAATGGCAGCGCCGAGTCGCTGGCCAGTGCTTCCGAAGAGGTGAGCGCGACGGCGCAGTCCTTGAGCCAGGCCTCCAGCGAGCAGGCTGCCGGCGTCGAGGAGACCAGCGCGTCGATGGAACAGATGACGGCGTCCATCTCGCAGAATACCGAGAACGCCAAGATCACCGACAGCATGGCGACCAAGGCGGCGGCCGAAGCCAGCGAAGGCGGCGAAGCCGTCAAGGCCACGGTGGCGGCGATGAAGCAGATCGCCCAGAAGATCAACATCATCGACGACATCGCCTACCAGACGAACCTGCTGGCGCTGAATGCAGCCATCGAGGCGGCCCGCGCCGGCGAGCACGGCAAGGGCTTCGCGGTGGTGGCCGCCGAGGTGCGCAAGCTGGCCGAGCGCAGCCAGGTGGCGGCCCAGGAGATCGGCACCGTGGCCACGTCCAGCGTGGAGCTGGCCGAACGGGCAGGCAAGCTGCTCGATGCGATGGTGCCCAGCATCAACAAGACCTCGGACCTGGTGCAGGAGATCACGGCGGCGAGCGAGGAGCAATCGTCGGGCGTGGGCCAGATCAACGCGGCGGTGAGCCAGCTGAGCCAGACGACGCAGCAGAACGCGACCAGCTCGGAGGAGCTGGCGGCGACGGCCGAGGAGATGAGCAGCCAGGCCGAGCAGCTGCAGCGCACCATGAGCTTCTTCAAGCTGGGCGGTGTGGCGGCTGCGGCGTCGGTGCGAAAACCGAGCAGAAGCATGCCTGCCAAGGCGCCCAAGCCGGTGGCCAGCCGCAGGAACGGGGGGCCCAGCCTGGCGCTGACGGGCAATGACCTGGCGGACGTGGACGAAAGCCACTTCGCCCGCTACTGAGGACGTCCCGATGAACACGGCTGTACAGAACCGGGGCGTGGCGGCGGCCGTGGTGGCCGCGCCGCCGGAGCCCCTGCAATACCTGACCTTCATGCTGGCCGGCGAGATGTTCGCCATCGGCATCCTGGCGATCAAGGAAATCATCGAGTACGGCCACCTGACGGCGGTGCCGATGATGCCCGCGAGCGTGCGCGGCGTGATCAACCTGCGCGGCGCCGTGGTGCCGGTGATGGACCTGCAGGCGCGCTTCGGCCGGCCGGCCAGCGAGGTGACCAAGCGCACCTGCATCGTGATCGTGGAGACCGCGCCGACAGATGCAGCCGCCGACGGCCAGGTCATCGGTGTGGTGGTCGATGCGGTCAACGAGGTGCTGGAGCTGCCGGCCTCCGACATCGAGCCGCCGCCCAGCTTCGGCTCGGCCATCCGCAGCGACTTCGTCTGCGGCATGGCCAAGGTCCGCGGCAAGTTCGTCATCGTGCTCGACGTGGCGAACGTGCTGGCCATCGAAGATTTTTCCACCCTGGTCGATCTCGCGGCCTGATTCACGCTGTCACAACGTCAAGACAAACGAAGGCTCCCCATGTTCAATCAAATGCGTCTCGCGACCCGCCTCGGGTTCTGCTTTCTCTTCGCCCTGGCAGCACCGGCGGTACCGTGGGCACTGGCGCAGGCGCAGGTGTTGTCGTCCGGCGCAGCGTGGGCGGTGGCCGGCGTCGCCGCCATTCTGAGCATGCTGATCGCTGCCTTGGTGACGGCCGACATCACCCGCGCCGTGAAGGCCGCAGGGGACGCTGCCCGCCGACTGACGGAAGGCGATTTCCGGGAGTCGACCGAAACGGCGCTCGCGTCGTCGACCGAACTGGGGGCGTTGCACGCCGCGCAGCGTGCGCTGCTGGACAAGCTCAAGCGCGTGATGTCCGAACTGGGGCGCATGTCGCGGGAGCACGATGCGGGCGACATCGACGTCGTGATCGACGCCGGCGGGCTGCAGGGCGAGTTTCTGCACATGGCGAGCGGCATCAACCAGATGGTCGGCGGCCACATCGCGGTGAAGAAGAAGGCCATGGCCTGCATCGCCGAATTCGGCCGCGGCAACTTCAATGCGCCGCTGGATGCCTTCCCCGGCAAGAAGGCCTTCATCAACGACACCATCGAGCAGGTGCGTCGCAACCTGGTCGGTCTGATCGCCGAGATGAACCGCATGTCGACCGAGCACGACAAGGGTGACATCGACGTCTTCATCGATGCGTCGCGCTTCGACGGCGATTTCCGCGCCATGGCCGAGGGCATCAACCAGATGGTCGGCGGCCACATCGCTGTGAAGAAGAAGGCCATGGCCTGCGTGGCGGAGTTCGGCCGGGGCAACTTCAACGCGCCGCTGGATGCCTTCCCCGGCAAGAAGGCCTTCATCAACGAAACCATCGAGCAGGTGCGCTCCAACCTCAAGGCGCTGATCGCCGACACCAATCTGCTGGTCGAAGCCGCCACCGCCGGCCGGCTGGACGTGCGGGCCGACGCCAAGCTCCACCACGGTGATTTCCGGGAAATCGTCGATGGGATCAACAGCACGCTCGACGCCATCGTGGAGCCGGTGAACGAGGTCAGCCGCGTGCTTCACGTGATGGCGCAGGGTGATCTGACCCAGGTCGCGCGCACGGACTTCAAGGGGCAGTTGCAGTCGCTCTGCGAAAGCGTCAATGCCACGGTGAGCAAGCTGGCCGAGGTGGTGGCCGAAGTCAACGGCGGTGCCGAGTCGCTGGCCAGTGCTTCCGAAGAGGTGAGCGCGACGGCGCAGTCCTTGAGCCAGGCCTCCAGCGAGCAGGCCGCCGGTGTCGAGGAGACCAGCGCGTCGATGGAACAGATGACGGCGTCCATCTCGCAGAATACCGAGAACGCCAAGATCACCGACAGCATGGCGACCAAGGCGGCGGCCGAAGCCAGCGAAGGC
>NZ_JBPJZI010000021.1:0-3629 GCF_051216395.1 Variovorax cryoconiti
GATGTCCACGATCTTCTTGGACGATGCGTTGATCGAGCCCATGGTGTTCACCACCTGGCTGACGACGGTGCCGCCGCGCACGGCCACTTCCGACGCAGATGCCGCCAGCTGGTTGGCCTGGCGGGCGTTGTCGGCGTTCTGCTTGACGGTGCTGGTCAGCTCTTCCATCGAGGCCGCCGTCTGCTCCAGCGAGCTGGCCTGCTCTTCGGTGCGCGAGGACAGGTCCTGGTTGCCCGAAGCGATCTGGCTCGAGGCCGTGGCGATGGTGTCGGTGCCCTGGCGCACTTCGCCCACCACTTTCGCCAGGCTGGAATTCATGTTCTTCAGGGCCTGCATCAACTGACCCGTCTCATCGGCGGACTGCACCTCGATGCGCGAACTCAGGTCGCCGGCCGCGACGGTCTCTGCCACCTTCACGGCCTGGCGCAGGGGGCGCACGATGCTGCGCGTGGTGAAGAATGCGAAGGCGGCACCCGCCAAGAGCGTGAGCACGGTCAGCAGCACGCCCAGTTTCAGGCTGCGCGCGTTGGCACGGTCGATCGCCTGGCTCATGTCGTCGATGGCCTTGCGCTCCATCGCCAACAGCGCGAGCACGCCACTCTCGTAGGCCTTGGCGGCCGGCGTGAAGGTCTCGTCGAAGACGCGGGCCGCCTCCGATGTGCCGCCGCCCCCGGCCTTGGCCTTCGTCACCAGGTCCTTGGCGGCCTGGTACTTGGCACGCTTGGCCACGATGTCCTTGAACGCGGCCTTCTCTTCGTCGGTGATCAGCAGCGCCTCGACCTTCTTGATGGTGTCGCTGCCCCTCGTCACGCTGTCGGCGATCACGTCCTTGAAGACCACCGGCAAGGTCTCGTCCGTGGTGCGGGAGATCATGGCAGTCCGTGCGATGGCCGAATAGGTCAGCACGTACCAGTCGGAGATGAGCCGCTCCTTCGCGAGCGGGCTCTGCATCATGACCCGCGTGGCTTCTGCGTTGCGAACGGCGCTGACCAGCGAAAAGGCCGCGGCAACGACGGTCAATCCGAGCACGATGGCGAAGCCGAGGGCGAGCCGCGTACCGATGCGGAGATTGCGAAGGGAGGTCATGGTGAGGGTCCGGTCTTGGGGGTGGTTCTGGGGCGCAGGAACGCGCCCGTCGTCTTCAGGCGGCGACGGCTTCCACGAGGCCCATCTCTTCGCTGGACATCAGACGGTCGATGTCCACCAGGATCAGCATCCGCTCTTCCAGCGTGCCCAGGCCGATCAGGTAGTCGGTGTCCAGGGTCGATCCCATCTCGGGCGCCGGCTTGATCTGCTCGGCGCTCAGCGTGATCACGTCCGACACGCTGTCGACCACCATGCCCACCACGCGGCCGCCGATGTTCAGCACGATCACCACGGTGAACTGGTCGTAGCTCGGCTCGCCCAGGTCGAACTTGATGCGCATGTCGATGATCGGAACGATGATGCCGCGCAGGTTCACGACGCCCTTGATGTAGGCCGGCGCGTTGGCGATGCGGGTCACGGCGTCGTAGCCGCGCAGTTCCTGCACCTTCTGGATGTCGATGCCGTATTCCTCGTCACCGAGCGTGAACGAGAGGAACTCGAGCGGCTTGTCCGCCGCGCGGCTGGCGCCCGCCGTGTCGGCCGGCTTGGAGGTGGGGGTCGATTTCGTGAGCATGGGATGCGCCTCTCTCTGTTGAAAAGAATCAGTTCACTCGGGTGGGTGGGTCATTTGGCGATGGCCGGTCGACCCGTGGGACGGGAAGAAATGCGGGGTGCGGCCGGCGGGCCTCGGCGGTCGCTGCCGCGCTTGGCGGGCTTCGATGCGGCCGCGTCGAAATTGAAGACGTACACCGCCTCGACCAGGCCGCCCGCCTGCACGTTCAGTGCGGTCGCCGCAGCGGCCGACTCCTCGACCAGGGCCGCGTTCTGCTGCGTCACCTGGTCCATCTGCGTGATGGCCTGGTTGACCTGCTCGATGCCCTGCGTCTGCTCGTGGCTCGCCGCGCTGATCTCGCCCATGATGTCGGTCACGCGACGCACGCTGGCCACGATTTCCCCCATCGTCTGGCCGGCTTCGCTCACCAGCGCGCTGCCGGCCTCGACCTTGTGCACCGAGTCGTCGATCAGGCCCTTGATTTCCTTGGCCGCTGCGGCCGAGCGCTGCGCCAGACTGCGCACTTCCGACGCGACCACGGCGAAGCCGCGGCCCTGTTCGCCGGCGCGGGCTGCTTCCACGGCAGCGTTGAGCGCCAGGATGTTGGTCTGGAAGGCGATGCCGTCGATGACCGCGATGATGTCCACGATCTTCTTGGACGATGCGTTGATCGAGCCCATGGTGTTCACCACCTGGCTCACCACGCTGCCGCCGCGCACCGCGACCTCGGAGGCCGAGACGGCCAATTGATTCGCCTGGCGGGCGTTGTCGGCGTTCTGCTTGACGGTCGAGGTGAGTTCTTCCATCGACGCAGCGGTCTCTTCCAGCGAGCTGGCCTGCTGCTCGGTGCGCGAGGACAGGTCCTGGTTGCCCGAGGCGATCTGGCCCGACGCGGAGGTCACGCCGTAGGCACTGGCGCTGACGTCGGCGACGATGCCGAACAGGTTGGCGCTCATCTGGTTGAGCGCGGTCAGCAGGTCCTTGGTCTCGTCCTCGGGATGGATCGCGAACTTCACCAGGACGCCGCTGGCGATCGTGCGGGCCACCTCGACCGCATCGTCCAGCGGTCCGAACACCGTGCGATCCAGGAAGAAACCCAAACCGACCCAGCTCAGCGCCGAGGCGACCGAGAACACCGCGACGATCGTCGGCCAGGCACCCGCGCCACCCGCTGCAGCCGACAGCGACCACCAGCCTGCCGCACCGAAAGCCAGCGTGAAGAGGGCCGCCATCGCCGTGGCCGCCCACAGGCGGCGGCGCACCGGCACCCGGCGCAGCGCGGCCAGCGGCTGCGCCCAAACCGGCCGCAGCACGTCGCCGTGGCGCAGCACGAGCTTCTGGCCGGTGCCTTCGCGAATCTTGCGATACAGCGCCTCGGCGGCCTCGACCTGCGCGCGCTCCGGTCGGCTGCGCACCGACATGTAGCCCACGGTCGTGCCGTTGCGGCGGATGGGGGTGACGCTGGCATGCACCCAGTAGAAGTCACCGTTCGCACGGCGGTTCTTGATCACACCGGTCCAGGGCAACCCTTCGTCGAGCGTCTGCCACAGGTCGGCAAAGGCCTCCGGCGGCATGTCGGGATGCCGCACGATGTTGTGGGCCTTGCCCATCAGGGCTTCGACCGAAAAACCGCTGGCTTCCACGAAAGCCGGATTCACGTAAGTGATGCGGCCTTTGAGGTCGGTGCGAGATACCAGTGCAACGCCCGGGGGCAGCAGGTACTCGACGGCGGTGGTGGGGAGGTTGACGCGCATGAAAATTCTGTCTCTTGGAATGAAAGCGGTGCGATGGGGATCAGCTGCGAGCCCCGTGTGTGACGTCGAGCTGAAAGACACTGACGACCTGCGACAGGCTGCCGGCCTGCTCCTGCAGTGAGCCGGCCGCTGCGGCGGCTTCTTCCACCAGCGCCGCGTTCTGCTGCGTGACCTGGTCCATCTGGCTGATGGCCTGGTTGATCTGCTCGATGCCTTGGGTCTGCTCGTGGCTGGCC
>NZ_JBPJZI010000022.1:0-2435 GCF_051216395.1 Variovorax cryoconiti
GTTGACGGCTGGATGGTTTAGGGCGTGATGTCGGTGACGTTCTGAAGCAGAGCGAACGCCACGCGCCATGCGCGGCCATCGCAGTGAACGGTGGCTGTGCGCTGGTTGATCCGAACGATTTCTCCGACGTGCCGCTTCAGGCTTTGGTCGGTAAAGCTCACACGCTGGCCGACGCGGAAGTCCTGCTTGTGATGGATCTCCGGCGGCGGCCTCAGCGGTGCCGCGGGCGCCGGTGAGGGTGACGTGCCTGCCTGCTGCTCATCCACTGGCACGACGGCCGCATACAGCACGCTCAAGCGCTGTTTGCTTTGCTCATCAAGCAGTGTGACCTGCCGGTCCTTCATCGCTGCGATGCGAGCCTCGCGCAGCTTGCCAGTGCCCCAGTCCCAGTACTTTACCAACTGGCCCATGTGCAGCTGCGAGCGCGCCTGCACGATGCGCCTCGGGTCGGCCATGAGTTGCTCGATGACCCAGCTGAGCTGGTACAGCTCGGCGCTTGTGGCCATGGGAAGATCTTCGATCTGCTTGACACGCATGCTGGCGATTTTGCCAGCGGCGATGTGCTCAGGCCGCGAGCTTGTCGGTAGGCTGTGAGCTCGTCGGCGCCGCCTTGGCAAGCTCACCGGCGACCGCCCACGGCAGCAACTCCTCGATGCGGTTGCTCGGCTGGTCGGCGATGCGCTCGAGCACGTGGCGCAAGTAGGCCTGTGGATCGATGCCGACGAGCTTGGCCGAGCCGATCAAGGTGTAAATCACCGCCGCGCTGTGCCCGCCGTTGTCGGAGCCGAGATGCAGGTAGTTCTTGCGCCCGACTGCCACGCCGCGCAGCGCGCGCTCGGCCGCGTTGTTGTGCGCTTCGATCCGCCCGTCGTCGACGAAGCGCGTCAGCGCCGTCCAGTTGCTCAGCGAGTACCCGATCGCCAATGCCATCGGCGACTTCGCCGAGACCTGCGACAGCGCTGTGTCGAACCATTCCTTCAGGTCGCCCAGCATCGCACTCGTGCGTTCCCGGCGAACCCGCATTCGTTCGTGCGGCGGCTTGCCTCGGATCTCGGCCTCCACACCGAAGACCTTGCCGATGCGCTGTAGCGCTTGGTGTGCCAGCGTTCCGGCCAGCTTGTGCTGGCGCTCGTGAATGTCCCACAGCTTGCGTCGCGCATGGCTCCAACAGCCAGCTTCGATCACCCGGCCATCTTCGTATAACGGGTGGTACCCGGCGAAGGCATCGGCTTGCAGGACGCCTTTGAAGTGCCTCAGGTGGCGCACGGGGTGTTCGCCCTTGCGGTTCGCCGAGTACTGGAACCACACCGCCTGCGGCGCTGTGTCGCCGCTGGGCCGGTCATCCCTCACATACACCCACAGGCGGCCTGTTCGAGCCTTGGCGCCTGCGCCGCCGAGCACGCGGATCGGTGTGTCGTCGCCGTGGATCTTGTCGGCGGTCAACACGTAGCGGCCGATGGCGTCGGCCAGCGGGCTCAGCAGACGTGCCGCCTGCGCCACCCAGTCGGCCAGGGTCGAGCGCTGCAGTTCGACGCCTTCACGGCCGTAGATCTGGCACAACCGGTAAAGAGGCGTGTGGTCGCAATACTTGCTCACCAGCACATGTGCGAGCAGGCCGGTGCCGGCCATGCAGCGATCGATGGGACGACTCGGCGCTGACGCCTGCGTGATCGTGCTGCAGCTCGCGCAAGCGAGCTTGGGGCGAACGTGGCGCACGACATGGAAGCTGCCCGGCTCGTAGTCGAGTACCTCCGAGACGTCCTGGCCGATCTCGCGAAGGCCGCGGCCGCAAGCCTCGCAGCTGCAACCGCTGTGCGGCGTGTGCACCACGGTGCGCCGTGGCAGATGATCTGGCAAGTCGCGCACGCCAGTGCGATGTCGCGCCTGACGCTTCCTGCGGGCCTGCTCGATGGACGTGACGTTGGAATGGTGCTCGTCGTCTTCGGCGCCGGCGCCCTCGGCCCGGCTCGCCAGTGTCAATGTCGGTTGCGCGAGCTGGCCGCCCACGAGTTCAAGCTGGGCATGCTCGAGCTGCTCGCTGGAGCGGCCGTACTTCATGCGACGCAAGTACGCCACCTCGACCTTGAGCTTCTCGACAGTGAGCAGAGCGATCTTCAATGCCTCTTGCGAGCGCTGCACTTCGCCGCTGAGCGCGGCGTTGGCGGCAAGCAGTTCCTGCGAGGTCATGGGCACGACTGTGCCGGCCGGAGCCCACCCCTACAACGGGAGTTGTCCTGTCAACTTGGTCGATGCTCCACTACGCCGCTGCGCGCGGCTGCCAGGTGCGCTCGGGTCGGCGCCAGTCGATGCCTTCGAGCAGCATCGACAGCTGTGCACCGCTCAGCGAGATCGAGCCCGACTCGGTGGTGCCGGTCGCCGGGCCCTCGATGCTGGCGGGAGCGGCATCAAGAGGGAACGCGAAGGGCTTCCCGGCG
>NZ_JBPJZI010000023.1:0-1483 GCF_051216395.1 Variovorax cryoconiti
GCCACCAGGTGCTCCCCTCCGCGAATGTCCCCCGGCCTTCGGCCTCCTCCTGATATTGTTTCTCCCGCTCCCGTAGCGCTGAAGGGAGCCCGTCCGGTAAACCCCGCTCTCCTCCTTGGGCTGTCCAGCCCGCAATAAAGACTGGGGAACCGCACGGATTCGACGCTGTAGCTCGAACGGTGTCTTGGGGCGTCGCCGGCCATGTGCTGGCGATGACCCCGCATATCAGGGTGTGCATGTCGAATGTGGCGCGTTGATCCTTCAAGCAAGGAGTACCACGGTGACATGCAAAGTAGGAGTCGACATCAGCAAGCTGAAGCTCGACGTGGCGTGGCTGAGAGCGCACGGCAAATATCGCTCCAAGGTGTTCCCCAACAACGCAAGCGGCTTCGCGCAGCTGCTGGACTGGCTGGACTCGCACCTGCCCGGGGGCACGGCGGCAGCCCATGTCTGCATGGAGGCCACCGGCACGTACCACGAGGGCTTGGCGCTTGCCTTGCACGACCATGCGGTGGCGGTCTCGGTCGTCAATCCGCTGCAGGTCAAGCGATTCATGGAACTGGAACGGGTGCGCAACAAGACCGACGAGGGCGATGCGAAGGCCCTGGCGCGGTTTTGCGACAAGACAGCCCCGCCGTTGTGGGAGGCACCTTCTGCTGCCGTGCGCTCCCTGCAGGCGCTGGTGGCCCGGCTGGACACGCTGCTGGAGCTCCGGCAGGGTGAGTTGAACCGCCTGGAGGTCGCCCACGACGCGGTCAAGCCATCCCTCGTTGCGGTCATCGCGAGCCTGGACGAGTCCATCGAGGACGTGCGCATGCAGATCCGCAAGACCATCGATGACGACCCCGATCTGCAGCAGCGCAGCGAGCTTCTCGCATCGATTCCAGGCCTTGGGGACAGGACGATTCCCCAGCTGCTGGCGTACATCGGGCGCCCCGAGCGGTTCGCCTCGGTCAAGGCGCTGATTGCCTATGCCAGCCTGACGCCGATGATCAGGCAGTCCGGAACATCGTTGGACAAGCGGCGAGGCACACACCCTCAGGGGCATCGGGAGCTCAAGAAGGCGCTTTACTTCCCGGCCATGGTGGCCGGCAGGTACAACCCGTTGGTGGCCCAGTTCTGGCAGCGATTGAAGGCGCAGAACAAGCCCGGCAAGCTCATCGTCGTGGCCTGCATGCACAAGCTTCTGGCCATCGCCTACGGCGTCCTGAGGTCTCGAAAACCCTTCGACGCGAACTACCTCAAGACGGCCGGTGCTTGACAGGCACAACGGTGTCTTTATTTCGCTGCGGGGAGCACCCGGTGCCCTTCGCACAATGAGTGCTGCTGTTGTGTTCGCCGATCAGTTACCGGCCTGCCGAGAACAACTGCTGCGGGTCCGCGAAAGGCTCTCATCTTTTTTCTGCGGCGATGCGTCCATTCGGAAACCCGTGGCGTAAATGGAATCAGGACGGCGATACGCGTCGCTATCCGCCAACCCATT
>NZ_JBPJZI010000024.1:0-1468 GCF_051216395.1 Variovorax cryoconiti
AACAAGCAGCGCCGCGAGAAGCCGCTGGTGCGCAAGGCCATCGCCGATGGCAAGCGCATGGTGCGCGAGAAGTTCGGCGTCGATTCCGACACCTGCACCGGCGACCACTCCTGCATTCGCCTGTCGGGCTGCCCGTCGCTGTCGATCAAGCCCAACCCCGATCCGCTGCGCACCGACCCGGTCGCAACCGTGCTCGACAGCTGCGTGGGCTGCGGCGTGTGCGGCGAGGTCTCGCATGCAGCTGTGCTGTGCCCGTCGTTCTACAAGGCCCAGATCGTGAGCAACCCCAGTCGCTGGGATGTGTTGCGCGAACGCGTGCGCGCAGCCGTCATCGGCTGGCTGCAGCGCGGCGAGGCGCGCCGCCGTGAAGCCTATGCCTTCTGAAGCAATGACGAGCAACGCACAACCTATCAAGATTGCCATCCTCGCCATGGGCGGGGAGGGCGGCGGCGTGCTGGCCGACTGGATCGTCGACATGGGCGAGGCCAACGGCTACGTCGCCCAGACCACCTCGGTGCCGGGCGTGGCCCAGCGCACCGGCGCGACCATCTACTACGTCGAGCTGTATCCCTCGGCGCAGGCCGAAGCCGATGGCGGCCTGCCAGTGCTCGCGTTGATGCCGCTGCCGGGCGACGTCGACGTGGTGCTGGCGTCGGAGCTCATGGAGGCCGGGCGCGCCGTGCAGCGCGGCCTCGTCACGCGCGACCGCACCACGCTGATCGCATCCACGCACCGCGTGTTCTCCATCGCGGAGAAAAGCGCCTTGGGCGACGGCCGCGTCGACAGCGACCAGCTCCTCGCACACACCGCCAAGGCAGCCAAGCGCTTCATCCGCTTCGACATGGCGCAGGCAGCCGAAGCCTCGGGCAGCGTGATCAGCGCGGTGCTGTTCGGCACGCTGGCAGGTTCGGGCGTGCTGCCGTTCAGCCGCGCGCAGTTCGAGGCAACCATCGAGCGCGGCGGCGTGGGCGTGAAGCCCAGTCTCAAGGCTTTCGGCGCGGCGTTCGCTCGCGCGCAAGGCGGTGACGACGGTGAGCCTGCGAAAGAAGTGCCTATCGCTGCACCAGCACCCCAACCGCGCCACCCGGCCGTGCGGGCATTGGTCGAGCGGGTGCAACATGACTTCCCGGTGCAAGCGCAGGACTTCCTGCTCGAAGGTGTGCGCCGCCTCATCGACTACCAGGACCCGGCTTACGCCAGCATGTACCTCAACCGCATGGCCGCCATCGCCGCGCTGCCAGGCAGCGACGACCATCGCCTGCTGCGCGAAACCGCGCGCCACCTCGCGCTCTGGATGTCCTACGAAGACACCGCCCGCGTCGCGGCCCTGAAGACCCGCGCCACCCGTTTCGAGCGCGTGCGCGGCGAGGCCCGCGTACAACCGGGCCAGGTGCTTGCCATCAACGAATACATGCACCCGCGCATGCAGGAAATCTGCGAGACGCTGCCCGGCGGCATCGGCCGCTGG
>NZ_JBPJZI010000025.1:0-1468 GCF_051216395.1 Variovorax cryoconiti
AGCAGCAGTGCAAGCAGCAGCGGCACGAGCGGCAACTCGGCCGTTGATGCTGCGTTGAAGACCTGCGCGGCCAGCGTGACCAAGGATTCGAACGGCGGCCCAGACGAGACCGCGATGACTGCTTGCATGACCAAGGCGGGCTTTACCAAGCCTTCGCAAGACGGCGGCAGGCCGCCACCACCCCCCGGCAGTGCACCCCGGAAATGACGGTACGGCAGCGGCTGCCTCGCAGCAGCCGACGCCGGAAGGCGACTGAGAGCAATACATTGCCGCATGTGCACGACGGCCTCGCACCCGAGGGCGGCCCGGAGCTGAGGTCGGACGCCATCAGCCTCGAGGCCGCCATCGCGATGACCGGCATCAGCAAGCGCACGCTGTGGCGTCGCGTGTCCGACGGCACTATCGCCAAGCACAAGGAAGACGCGCGGGGACGGGCGATGCTCGCCTTTGCGCAGATCGCCGGCCTGATCAAGCTCGATCTGTCTGACGAAGACCTGCACATGATCGTGAAGGCCGACAGCGTCGATGCGAACGCTCAGGCCGATGTCGGCGAGATGTTCTTCGTCGCGGGCCGATTCGATGCGGCGGTCTACTGGCTCGATCTGGCGGCCGCGCAAGGTAATGCCGACGCCATGCAGTGGCTCGGCAACTGCCATGCATCGGGCCTGGGCGTGCCGAAGGACGACAGCCTCGCGATCATGTGGATCGCCAAGGCGGCTTTGCTGGGGCATCCGGTGGCCTGCCAGCAGATTCAAGGCATGGGGGCGGGATGCGGCGAGCCGTAGCTGTGCGCTCGTCCGTTCGGATCGCCTGTTCCGCTCTCATGCTCGTGGTGCTGGCAGGTTGTGGGGATTCGCATGTGCCGGACGACGAGTCGGCCGACTTCGGTGCAAGCGTCGTGGCTCGCTACGTGATCGTCGCGCAGCAGAAATGCAATACAGCGGGAACGCCTGATCTCTATGAATGCGCCGAAGCGCCATCGTCGGCAACAGGCGAGCGACTGGCGGCTCGCACGGCGCTCGACGTGTATCAGATCTTTCAGCGCTGCTGTTACGAGACTGCGGGTGCGGGAAAGTGCGAGGCGCTGATGGAAACCGCATATCTGAAGGCCAAAGCGCAGGAATTTCGTCATCCGGGAGCAGACGTCAAAGAGCCGCCCGAGGGCGGCTTTTCTCCGTGAGATGCGTATGAGGTACGGCAGTTTGCGGGGACGTACTTGTCCTTGATCGAACCCTTCTTGGCTTGCGCAGCCGCATTGGCGGTGGTGCTGCCCGTCGATGCGCAGATCCAGGTGATGGAGCCACTTGACGGAATGGTCGAAGCGGTTGACGTGCCAGCCAGCGCAGTACCGCTGGCCGTCGAACCATCCACGGGAACCAGCGTCAGCGTGGCGCCACTGTCGATTGAGCTGTCATAGGTGATCGTGATCGTACCGGTGGTCTGATCTATGGCGACGCTTGCGACATTC
>NZ_JBPJZI010000026.1:0-1464 GCF_051216395.1 Variovorax cryoconiti
CGAGCAGACCCAAGGCATCGAGCAGATCAACCAGGCCATCACGCAGATGGACCAGGTGACGCAGCAGAACGCGGCGCTGGTGGAAGAGGCCGCGGCCGCCGCCGCCTCGCTGCAGGACCAGGCCGGCAGCCTGTCGCAGGTGGTGAGCGTCTTCACCCTGCAAGGCAGCAACGAGTCCGCACCGCGCGTGCTTCGCCGCGTGGCCCCGACCGCAGCGGCTTCCGCGCCGGTCGCACGCCGCGTCAGCGCCAGCAAGGCCCCGAAGTCGGCACTGCCGCCGAGCAGGCGCAAGGATGCGCAGCCCAAGCTGGCCATGGCCACCGCCAAAGGCGAGGGCGACTGGACCGAATTTTGATTCTGAGTGAAGAGCGAAAGCGGCGACCCGGTCGCCGACGGTGAGAGATCCCAACGGGCGAACGCAGGTTCGCCCACCGGCTTTGCGGGTGTTCTGGCCTGCATCAAAAAGGAAAAAAAATGCAATGGTTTCAACAGCTCCGGGTCACAGCCCGGCTCGTTCTGAGTTTTCTGGTCGTCGCGGCCATCGGCGCGGCAGTCAGTGCGTTCGGGGTCGTCCAGATGGGGCGCATCAACAGCGCCACAGAGCGGCTCTACAACGATGAACTGCGCGCCCTGCAGGGCACGCAGCAGGCCAATATTCATCTGCTCTACGCCAGCCGCGCCCAGACCGGGCTGCTGTCGGCATCCACGCGCGGTGAACGCAGCGCGGGCGCCAAGGACCTGACCTCGTCGCTGAGCGGCCTCGATGCGCGCCTGGACGAAGTGAAACCCTTCTTCCAGAAATCGCCGGAAGGCCAGGCGCTGCTGAAGGACTACGAAACGCTGGCACCGGCGCTCAAGAAGCGCCTGGTCGATTTCATCGCACTGATCAACAAGCAGCCGCTGGACATTTCGCAGTTCGACGGCCTGGTGGTCGATGAGAACACCAAGCTGCTGGCCGAGTCGCGCGGCCTCGAAGGCGTGCTCAACAAGATGGTCGCCTACTGCGACACCTTGGCCAAGAACAGCGCTGCACAGGCTGCGAGCACCTATGCGGGCTCGCGCCTCTGGATGGTCGGACTGGCCCTGGCCGGCATCCTGGTCAGCCTGGGGCTGGGCAGCCTGGTGGCCCGTCTGCTTGCGCGCCAACTCGGCGGCGAGCCGGCCTATGCGGCCGACATGGTCAGCCGCATCGCCGACGGCGACCTCACGACCTCCATCGACACGCGCCGCTCGGCCGCCGGCAGCCTGCTGCTGTCGATCCAGCAGATGCAGGGGCAGCTCGTCGAAGTGGTGGGGCGGATCAAGGTGTCAACCGACACGATTGCCACGGCGTCGAGCGAGATTGCCTCGGGCAACCAGGACCTGTCCTCGCGCACCGAAGAGCAGGCCAGCTCGCTGGAACAGACGGCCGCCTCGATGGAGGAACTCACCTCGACCGTCAAGCAGAACGCGGACAACGCGCGC
>NZ_JBPJZI010000027.1:0-1463 GCF_051216395.1 Variovorax cryoconiti
AGCAAGACCGTCGGCAGCGCTTTTGGCGGTTCTGCCTGTGCGGCGCCGTCCTCGGCAGCCTTCTTCTTGACGGCGAACTCAAGGGTGTCGAGGCGGCCTTCGGTCTTGCCGGTGGCCAGGAACCAGCCGGCGCTCATGTCCATGTCGGCCTTGGCGGAGAGCTTGCCCATCTTCATGGTCACGCCGCTACGCGCGTCGCTGAAGTCCAGGCCAGGCACGGTCAGGTCGTAGCGCGCCTGGGTGCGCGCGGCGTTCACTTCCAGGCGGGCTTGCACGCCTTGCCAGTCGAGGCGGCCCTTGCCTTCTTCGACCAGCTTGGCGGGCGCGACGGTCAGGTCGGTCGTGAAGGCGCCGCCGAAGCCGACCTTGGTGCGCGCGCTCAGGGGCTTGGCGTCGCCGAACAGCTTTTTCGCCTCGGCCTGCGTCTTCTCGTCGAGCACCAGTTCGCTGTCGATGGTGGCTGCCGCCAGCGTGCCGCCGGCCAGCGGGCCGTGGTGGATGGTGTCGCGGATGGTCAGGCGCAGTTGCTTCGGCGGCTTGATGCCGGGGCCTTCCTCTTCGTCTGCTTCAGCTTCCTCGCCCTCTGCGGGCTTGTCGGCAGCGGCTGCTGCTGCCGGGGCGGCGGTATCGGTTGCGCAGCCGATTTCCAGCGTCACGGTGCTGACGGCGCCGAAGAAGCCGCGTTCGTATTTGCGCTCAGTCACGCGCACCAGCGCGGTCTGTTTCGGCAGCTCATCGAAGGCGATGTCGTAGCGCGACTTGATCTGCGTGCCGGCCCACCAGGTGCTGCCGCCGTAGGCGACGGCGATAGCCGCGGCCAGGACTCCCAAAACTACTTTCTTGTTCAAGATTTGCTTTCTTTTTGCGAATGAACGGATAGGCCCCCTGCGCCATATGGACAAAGGCTCGGGGCCGCGCTGCTCCCACAGACAGCGCCGCGCGATGCTAACGGAGTTGGCCGGCACGCCGAGACATCGCCCGCGCCTGCGAGTTCTCTATACAATCGCGCGGGGCGCCGCACGTTCCTGGTGGGCTTTCGGGGGTATAACCCCGGGGTTCGCCACTGGCGAGCACCCCGACAACGGGGAGTCTGCGCGGTCTGAAAGCCGCAAGTGGCTCCCATGGGAGGAGACACCCAGTGAAAGCGCGTTCCAGTTCGACCAAGGAGCCAGTCACCGTGAAGAAACCCGCCGCCAAGGCCACGCCAGCACCCAAGCCCGCCACAAAGAAGGCGCCGGCTGCGAAGCAGGCTGTACCTGCGGCCAAAAAGGTTTCCGCCACCGCACATGGCTCTGCAGCGAAGGAGAAAAGCGCGCCGTCCAAAAAGCCCGCAGCACCACCGGCCAAGGCCGCGACCGCTGCGACCAAGAAGTCCGCCAAGCCTTCAACTGCCGCCACCAAGACCGCAGGCGCGGGCTCATCGTCATCCAAACCCGTCGGCCGCCCTGCTGCCTTTATTTCTG
>NZ_JBPJZI010000028.1:0-654 GCF_051216395.1 Variovorax cryoconiti
GGGGACCTTGGAAACAGGTGTGCGCGGACATAGGAAACACGTTGGCAGGTTAGCGCTTTACAAGCAAGGAGTTCAAGTCCAGCCGCATGAACGGGTGGTGGCAGAAGAACACGTTGAAGTGACCGTCGTGCTGCGGCTCGGCCCGCAACGCGATGGGCAACTTCAGAAGGCAATTGGGCACTTTCAGCTTGTGTCCCAGGAAGTTGGCCTGGCCGTTGTGCTTGACCGTCACCACCGTGTCGTCTGGCTGGTACTCGATGGGCGCCAAGGCCTGCGGGTAGGGCCTGGGGCTGATTGCGTAGCGTTTGGCAGGCGTGAGCAGGTCCAGCGCATCGTGCGGGCGCTCGTGGTTGTAAATGCTGCGCCAGCGCTCGAAGGCCGCTTGGGCATGCGCCAGGTCGACGAAGCTGCGGCCTGCGAGCAACTCCGTCTTCAGCGAGCGATGGAAGCGTTCGATCTTGCCGTTGGTCTGAGGGTGATACGGCGCACTGTGGCTGATTCGGATGCCCAGCCTGATAAGCCACACGCCCAATTCGGACAGCCCATGACCCGGCTGGCGCGGAGCGCCCCAGGGGGCCCCGTTGTCCGTGTTGATACGCACCGGCAGCCCGTAGCGGGTGAAGACCTGCACCAAGTGCGGCTGCACGCTGTCGA
>NZ_JBPJZI010000028.1:664-1445 GCF_051216395.1 Variovorax cryoconiti
ATGCTCACACCCGGGCAAGCTTTCAACGCGAGATTGAAGCGCGAATGGTCGTCCAGCACGGTCAGCGGATAGCAGCGCGCTGCAGCCATGCCGAAGTCGCCTTTGAAGTCGATCTGCCACAAGGCATTGGGCTGCTCGTGCTCGAAGCGGCACCAGGGCTCGCTCGCCTGACTGGACTCGGGCGTGATCAGCCCGTGGCGATGCAGGATATTGGTGACCGTGCTGGGGGCTGGCACGTCGCTCATGCCCTGGTCGGCCAGCCGACGGGCGATCTTGCGTCCGCCCCAGCTGGGGTGGACGCGGCGCAGTTCGATCACTGCCTGCTCCAGCTCGCAGGCGCTGCGCGTGGGCGAGGTCAACGGACGTGTGCTGCGCGGCGTGCACGCTTGCGTCATGCCTTGCAGCGCATGCCGCTTGAGCAGCGAGTAGCCGGTCTTGGGGCTGATGCCGAACCGCCGACACAGCTCGCGCCGGTTCGCTCCCTCTTGCAAAGCCAGTTGCACGAACTCTCGCTTGGTGTCCATCAGGTCTCTCGGTTGCCAGGGCATGGGGCTCTTCCTCGGTCGTCTCGACCTCGAAAGTGTTTCCTATGTCCGCGCACACCTGTTTCCAAGGTCCCCGGTCCATACAGCGAAGCAAAAGAAAGTGAGTC
Source organism: Variovorax cryoconiti (assembly GCF_051216395.1). NCBI lineage: Bacteria > Pseudomonadati > Pseudomonadota > Betaproteobacteria > Burkholderiales > Comamonadaceae > Variovorax > Variovorax cryoconiti. The sequence continues at coordinate 1,317 of NZ_JBPJZI010000028.1, forward strand.
GGCCGCCGGGCCGAGACCCGGCCCCCGAAAACAAACAAAGCAATAGTGCCCATATCGCCCCGAAGAAAGCGGCCAAGCCAAGCAACGGCACAATACCCAAGCCCCGTGCGGCAGCGCAACGGCCAGCGC
>NZ_JBPJZI010000029.1:0-1415 GCF_051216395.1 Variovorax cryoconiti
ATAGGTGGGCGAGCGCTGCAGCAGCACGACATGCGCGGCCGTCTTTGCCAAGGCCGGCACCAGCGTCATCGCGGTCGCGCCGCTGCCGATCACGACCACCCGCTTGCCGCTGCAGTCGAGGTCTTCGGGCCAGTGCTGCGGATGGACGACACGACCTGTGTAGTCGCCGATGCCCGCAAACTCGGGCGTGTAGCCGGCTTCGTACCTGTAGTAGCCGCTGCACAAGAAGAGAAAGCTGCAGCGCACGCGCAGCGGAAGGCGCTCGGGGCCATGCTCGACATCGACGCTCCAGCAGGCATCGGGCGTCGACCACGAGGCGCGCACCACGCGATGGTTGAAGCGGATCTTTCGGTCGATGCCATGCTTCGCCGCCGTCTCGCGCAGGTAGTTCAGGATCGTGGGCCCATCGGCAATCGACTTCGCGTGAGTCCACGGACGGAACGAATAGCCCAGCGTGTACATGTCCGAATCCGAACGCACGCCCGGATAACGGAACAGGTCCCACGTGCCGCCGCTGCGTTCCCGCCCTTCGAGGATGACGTAGCTTCGGCCCGGGCAGCTCGCCTGCAGGTGGTAACCGGCGCCGATGCCCGAGAGGCCGGCGCCGACGATCAGGACATCGATGTGCTGCACCTGCTGTCGCTCTTCTTCCTGCATCGACTTGTCTCCTTAGCTCTTGCCGACCGGACCTCCTGCGGCGGGAGTGCCCCGGATCATCAGCCACGCACTCACCGCACTCAGCACGGCCAGCCCGGCGCTCAGCAGCATCACCCAGCGAAAGCCAGCCACGAACGATTCGGCCACGGCCCGTTTGACCGCCGCAGCCGTGGCTGCATCCACGCCCGGTGGCAGCGCCGCGCCGGGGCCGTCGCGCCAGATCTGTCCGCCGGGCGCGGGGTTGTCGTCGATCACGCCGATCGATGCGCCGCTCGGCGCGGCAGCCACCGCCGCAGCCATGCCGGCCGGGCCCGCGCCGACGATCAGCACGTCGCAATGCTCCATCGCGATGCCGTTCATTCCGCCGTCTCCACGCGCATGCCCTCGGCGCAGACCGTCTGGCAGGCGAGTCTGCGGCGACCATCGATTAGCACGCGGCACTCCTGGCACACGCCCATGCCGCAGAACGGCGCGCGCTGCTGGCCCGTGACTGACGTGCGCGCCACGCCCATGCCGCCGGCCACGCGCAACGCGGCGGCGACCGAGCTGCCCGTCTTCACACGGACCAGGTGGCCATCGATGTTCAACAGGGTGTGGCCGCTCATGCCATCTCCCGCAGTCCGCGCGGTGCGTACGGCGTTGCGTCGAAGTCGGGCGTGGCCCCGGTCATCAATGCAGCGAGCAGGTGCGCACTGCCCGGCGCCGTGGTCACGCCGAGGCCTTCATGGCCGACGGCGAGCCAGAGCTTCTCGCGCCAC